>NZ_JAYKZX010000002.1 GCF_035989265.1 Sphingobium sp. HWE2-09
CGACCGCTTGCATTGGGGGCGGCGAAGGCGCGGCCGAAGCTTATCATCGGCGCCATCGCCATGGTGCCCGCGATCATGTCGCGGCGGCTGAGAAAGGCTCTGCTCACGGACGATCTCCTATCGATACATGAATTCGGGGGAGGAAAGGAAAAAGATGTTCCATTCGCGATCGTTGACGGCCTTGGCCAATGTCGCCTGGGTCTGGGCGCTGAACCCGTTGCCCAGCCCGTCATGGTAGAAACGATTGCGGATATCGGGAAAGACCGGGGAAGCGGCGGCGGCTCCGTCTACAGGCCGGAATATCCCGCCCGCGCCGACCCCGATCTGGCGGGCGATATCGAACCGGCTCGACATCTGCCCCGGCGACGACCAAGTGGCGGACGTCATGCCATAGCCATCGGGCGTCTGCCAGCCATAGAGGGTGCCCCCCATATGGGCGATCCAGCCTACCACCGGCTGCGCGTTCACGATGACGCGGTCGCCATAGGATAGGCGTAACGCGGAAATGGCATATTGCACCGGGTTCTTGAAGCTCTTGCCCAGCGACGCGGCAAAGGCGGGATCGTCCACCATGGTGCGGATCACCTGGGCTATATCGCCCTTGGACTGCTGGAAGGTCTGCGCCATGGCCTGGATGGTGGCGGCGGGCGGATGGTCGCCCATGAAGAAGATCGCCAACTGGGTGGAGATGTGGCGCGCCGTCGCGGGGGATCCGGCAATCAGGTCCAGCGCCTGTTCCACTTCACCCATGCCGCTGCCCTTGATCACATGGCCCAGGAACATCTTGTCGCCGAAATCATGTTTGGCCGGATTGAATTCGAACAGGCCAGACCGGATGTAGAGCGGCTGCCATTGCGGCTTGATCGTCGGTTTTTCGGGGCCGATGCGCACACCCACGCCCGTCAGGATGCGGGCCAGTTCCTGGACATCCTTCTGGGTATAGCCAGTGCCCACGCCCATGCTGTGCAATTCCATGATTTCGCGGGCATAATTTTCGTTGATATGCCCGACCGCATTCAGGTCATTGTCCAGATAGCGCAACATGGCCGGGTGTCGCAGCGTCGCTTCCAGCAGGTCGCGGAAACGGCCCAGCGCGCGGGTACGCAGCGTGTCTTCATAATCGCCGACCATCGCCCTGATGTCGCGCTTGGTGGCGAAGACGTTGAAATGGTTGAACCAGAACCACGTCATCTGTTCGCGCAACTGGTCCGGCGCATAGAGCGCCCGCAGGACGAAGCGGCGCCGCGCCTCGTCGGCCAGGCCGTTCATGGTCTTTTCGTAGGCGATCCGGGCCGCCTCTCTCTGCTTGATGTCCTTCATCGCCGTAAAGGCGTGATATTGGGCCAGCATGTCCTGCGCCAATTGCGGCATCGGCGTCTTTTCGATCTGCATTGCGGCAATCTGCGCCGCGGCCGCGGGCGGCATCGCACGGGACGGGGGGCCGAGCTGGCCGGCAAGCCAGCGATCGACGCTGCCGCCGGAGGATGCAGGTGCCGTCGCTCCCCAGGTCAGCCGGTTGGCCCAGCGCATATCCATGGGCGCATCGTTCGCGGCGGCCTGTGCGACGATTGGCGAAACAGACGACAGGATCATGCCGAGAGCGACAAGAGCGGTCATGCGATTGGGTCGATTCATGGGTCCGGCTCCCTTTTCGGAGAAGAGCGCAAGATAAGCATGAAAAGGTGAATATAGGCTGTCGGATCGAGCGATGATCACCGTCGATGACGACCTTACGAATTTGTAATGTTCCGTACGTTCGAGCGTCTTGTGATCCGGTAACGTTGAACCATTTGCTCAGGTTTCGGTCTTTATGCGATATCCTGACCGTAAAATGCTGTCATTTGACTTGCAATCGCTCCATCGCATCGTTCCACGCCAGAGGATATGGAAAACTGGAGCGCGCGCCCATCCGACGGTCGCGACCGGTCAGGCCGCGCCGCTTTCGGACGGCAACGCGGCGCCCAGCTCCATTATCGACGGGAAGGGCATGGCAAGGGGGGGCATCAGATCAGCGTCCTGCAATATCTGGCTCAGGCCATCGCGCAGGCTGACGCTGGGCTGCCATTGCAGGACCTCCCTGGCGCGCGTGATGTCGAGGCAGGAAAATCTGGGATCGGTCCTGTCGGCTTCCACATTGACCTTGTTCAGTTCCAACCCGCTCAGTTCCTCGACCATGGCGATCAGCTGGTTGATCGAGGTGCCATGGCCCGTCGCGATGTTGACGACTCCTGCGCCCCTGGCATGCACGGCCGCGGCGATGGCTTTCTGAACGTCGATCACATTGACATAATCCCTCTGCATTTCGCCGGATCCCAGGATGTTGAAGACCGATCCTGTTTTCAACGCGCTGATCATGGTGGGAATGACGCCGAAGCCGGGCTTGATCGTCTGACCGGAGCCATAGGCGTTCGATACGCGCAGGATCGATACATCCAGTCCGATCTGCGCGGCCGACAGCAGACTTGTCTCGACGATCATCTTTTCCAGACCATATTCGGTCTGCGGATTGCAGGGCGATTGTTCGTTCAGGGACGCTAACGCCGTATTGCCGTAAATGGCGCCGCCGGATGATAGATAGATATAATGGGGATGGCGGCGATGGTTCAGGAGGCCATCGATCATTCGCAAATGGGGTCTGATCCGCGAATTAATGTCCCGCTGCTTGGTAATCCGACCGCGCCCCTGAGACACCAGATCGATGATGACATCGGCTTCGCTTAACCAGCCAATATCAATCGTCTCGAAATCTTCGATTATATAAGGTTCTGGAAGCTGAGGGATGGCGGAATAATTGGATTTTGTTCTTTTTACCCAGCGGAGGTTGATGCTATTGTCAAAAGAAAGATGGTTAAGAAGATTAATGCCGATAAATCCAGTTCCGCCAAGAACTATGACATTCTTTTTCATGCTACCATGGCCTGGCATTGAAATTCACCCCCAGAACTGTAACTTTTAAATATAGCCATATGGTCGATGTTTGAAATATGTATCGTGATACATCGCAATGTTAACTAACTTTAATCAAAAGATAATTTTAAATTTCCGCACCATTATCCTACGATCACGCCTGTATTGGAATGAAAGGTTTCGACAGGCGGCACTATTATATTTTGTCAATGCGTCGATAGCTTAACAAAAATGCCGCCATAAGTCCATTTGGCAACCATGCAGCGCACAATATTCGCCTGTGCCAAAAGGAGATGGCGTATGGCCCTTTGCGCCGGAAGCGCCGCGCCAAGGCGGGATCGAAAACATCTGCGATGACGTTTTTCGACATTGCAGGCGCGAACAGGCCAGAAAATTACTCGTGAAATCGTAAATCAGTATGGCGTTATCGGCGCACAATGTCCCTGAACATATATATTGAAGGGCAGAAGCGGATTTTTTGCCATCCACATAATGCACGCACGATGAATGGTCGGCTATTCGCCCCGGTCGGTGCGATCAGAACATCGCTCAGTAAGATGAAATGATTTGGGATCGCGATGCAAATGCAGGCGCATATAACCCGGCCATGCGTGGACTGCGGCCGTTATGATACCGCAGCTTGCAAAGGGGAATATCGGGCATAGCCCATGACCGTCATCGCATTGATGCAACGCTTCTCTATTTCCCGGATTTCGCTGATGTCCAATTCGTCCACCCAGCCATAGGCCTTGCCCACCCGGTAGAAATCCTTGCGCGTGTCATGCGCCAGGGTGCCTACATCGGCGGCGCGCAGCGCGTCGATGCCGTTTTTCTCGACGATCTCGCCCAGCAATGCCTTGGATGTCTTGAGGCCCGCCCATTTCAGGATGTCGGCCATATGCCTGGCCGTATCGGTCTTCAGCTTTTCATAATGGACGCACATCAGCCTGTCTGCGGACATATAACTGCGCGCGGCCAGATAGGCGAGCATATAGGATGTCCAGGATTGGCAGAAATCAGCGATAGGTTTATGCGTCCACCCGCCCCAACTCTCCTTGCTGGCCGCTTTGAAGGAGGCATAGACCGCCCTGGGATCACGGGCGACGAACAGGAATTTGGCGTCGGGTTGAATGCGCGCCACCAGTTCGTGGTACAAGATGTTGCCGGGCGTCTTTTCCAGAACGATCTTGCCCGGATCGGCCTTGGCCGCGATCCGCGCCAATGTCGTCTGCACGATAGGCGCCAGGATCGTATCGACGAACTCGGTTTCGTCGAAAATCGCGCTCAGGCCGTCCGACGCTTCCAGACTATATTCCTGATCGTACCAATCCTTGAGCGGCCCGACATATTTGTCGTACACATGCGTTTCCCGGCAGGTGACGGTATCGGGATGGGTCGCCAGCATGAAATGAACCCAGGACGTCCCGCTTCTGGGGCAGCCACCAACCAGAAGGGATGGAGCGTTCGCCAGGGTCATTGGCCGCTGACGATTTCGAAACTCGATATCCAGACACCCAGCGGCCTGATATCTTCGCCCATGCCATGTTCCGCCGGCCTGGAGGCATTCTCGACCTTGAACCGCAAGCAGAGTTCGCCGCTGATATCTGTCTTGGGCAGCGGGATTTCTATGATCCTGGACGGCTCGTTGCGAACGATACGATGCGTATCGATGACCTTGCCGGCATGGACGACGCGAAAGACGATGAAGCCGCCGACGCCCTTGGTCAGCGTGCCCATGTTCATCCGCAGCGTCAGATTGTGCTTGGGCGGCTTTTTGAACAGCATCTCGAATTCGGTCCATTCATTGACCGACCAGATGGCGCCGCCTTCGGGCTTGCCCCAACCGGTGGTGAAAGGACTTGCGCCATTTGGCAGATTTTCCACCTCATAGCGTTTATTTTCTTCCACCTCGAAGATATTGATCGCCAGCGTTTCCCGCAGCGCAGGATCGAGCAGCGGAAACGCGCGCAGCAGCGGTTCCGGATTCCAGGCGAGCGGTGCGACCAGCTCGCCGTCCAGACTGCTCTTCAGGTCGCGATAGGCCCGGGGCGCCACCCGGTCGGTGCCTTCATAATAGTCGGTATATTTGAAATCCGCCTCGAACTGGCTCGCCATGCGGGTGATCGCCTTGCCATAGACGTCGGCGAACACCAGGCCATGCAGCGAGCTGCTGATGACCCGCTTCGATGCCGAGATATAGGCCGCAACCGTAATAGGGTCCAGATTGGGGCGGATGACCATCAGCTTGTCTTTGAAGGGCGCGGTGAAATAGGGAAGGAACCGGTCGTCATTGATGTTGGGAATGACGATCGTTTCCGGCATCGGTACGCCGATGGCCTGCGCCGCCTTTTCCAGCTGCCCGCGCCGCGCCCTGATCTGCTCGTCATACAGCATCGGGAACAGCAGGCCTGGGTCGCCATAGACTTCCGGGCAATCGAACCCCTGGTCCCGCATCATGAAACGGGTCAGCGGCCCCCGGACGGACTTGAACTGGATGTTTGCGTTCTTTGGCAGGATGGACCGATGCTTGGAATTGACGCCCACCCCCCAGACGACGTCATTATCCTTCGCTTCGTGCAGGATCGAACCGATCGCCAGGATCTTGGAATGGGTCGACAGGACCGTCGGGATGATGTTGTAGTCCAGCTTGAATTTCCGGCACAGCGCCTGCACCACCATGGGACCGATCTCGTCCCCGAAATTGATGCTGTTGGCTGGCTTCCACGAATATACGTAAACATTCATCTCAGCTGGCAACCTCGATCTCGCGCATGGCATGTTCGGCGACCGCCAGTTGATACGCGGCTTTGTGCGCCATGCCGACGTTGGCCGGATCCTGCCTATTATAGTTGAAGGCGTTGACCTTATATTGTTTCACCATTCTGGCCACAGGATCCCCCTCGAAAGTCTGCTTGATGATCGAGACGGCTGATTTCACGTCCTCTGGAATGAAGATGCCGCCGGCTTCGGCCTTGCGCTGCACATCGCCCATCGAATTTTGATCGGGCACGAAGACCGGCTTCAACAGGGAATGGCCCAGAAACTGCACGCCCGAATTCAAGCGATCGAAGCGGGGCACCAGCAAGGCGTCGCATTGGCTGACCAGGCTGATCACCTGTTCGTTGGGCACTTTGAAGTGAATGCGTCGGGTCCGCCCGTCCCATTGGTCCCGAAGCCGGTGGATTTCCTTCCAGTGGATGAGGTCGGGGTGTATCGCCCCGGCAAAGATCATCTGATAGCGCTCATGGCCCAGCGCTTCACTGACCTCCAGGCAGAAATTCAGTTCCTTTTCGGTCCTTATATGACCGAATACCAGTATCTTGATCTTGTCGGATTCGAAAACCTTGTCTTCGAACGGCTGATTGTCCAGACGGAAATAGGGCTGGTAGTCGCCATGCGGCACGATCGCCGTCCTGACGTCCTTGAGGCCGTTGACCTTGCCGTGATGGCGGCCGTAAGGCTCGATATTCTCCGAACTTAGATGACATATGACCGTGGCATAATCCGCCAGCGCCTGCATCAGGCGTGCCCGGTTCTTGCCATAGGTCGGCATCAGGTCGAAATTATGCGCCGTATAAAGGATCGGGCATAGCGCGGCGATGGCTTGCATGCGCTGCTCGAACAACCGGATCTGTTCGTCGCTGGGCACTTTCCAGTGGAACAGGGATTCGATCCATTCGATGTGCAGGATGTCGCCCGGTCCGAATTCATGGTCCCAGAAGGACGCGACGCCGGTCGTGACATTTTCCGGGCCGAGAATTTGTTGCAGGCCGTCGCGCAGCGTCACCACATAGGCGTTGGGCGAACTGTCCTGCACCTCTTCGGCGACATAGACGTGGAAATCCTCCCGCTTTGGCGGCAGTGACGAATATTCCTGCGGAAAGGCGATTGTCTTGGGGATGCTCCATAATTGATCGAAGGGCGCAAAGCTCTCCTTCGGGGCGGAACGCCCATAGACTTCCTTCAATTCCGAAAAGGAGGTGAGGATGTCGGCGTCATCCATCGCCTTGGATTCCTGCAGCGTGGACAGGATGCCATCCCATGCGACCTTCGCTTCGCCTTCGAAACTATATTCGGCGCGCAGGGGGCCGGTATAATGGCGCATATAATCTTGCAGATCGGGGTCGAACGTGTTGTTCCACCGCGTATCGATCGGAACGACATTATAATCCTCGACCAACCGGATGAGATGGCCGTTTTCGCCCCACCCGACATTATGTCGACTGGAAATCGGCTTCCCCAGACTGGCGACCCATTTGGCGAAGAAATCGAGCGACAGCGCATTGCGATAGGCGAAGATGACGCCGGCGTTCACCCGCCCCGAATGGCCGGCGACGACGCCGATCGGCTTTTCACTGGATACGGCCAAATGGATTGGCGGGCATCCGGGCTGAATGCCGACATCGGTATCCATATACAGGACATAGTCGTTTTTCAGCAAAGCGCCGTATAGCAGCAACGTTTTCAGCCAGATATTTTCACGGCCGAGTGCCGGGCTGCCTTCCTGCGAGACGCAGACATAGGTATATCCATGGCGCTCGCAATATTCTCGTTGGCTTTCGACCGCTGAGGCAAAGGCGACATCATAGCCCCCCTGGCCAAGAGAAAAAACGAGAACACGAGACGCCATGAAAATACCTATGCAATCTTAATCGTCTAAAATAGGCCGAAAGCCATATTGCATTGATCAATACCAAGTACCCGGCTTTATGATCTGAAAGCGTTTGATGGCGACCCACGTAATTTCGTCATTATGGCGCAAATAACCAAAAGTAATATCGCCGTTCTTCTGGCTGCTGACGCTGACGACGCGGTCCATGTTGACGAACAGAAATTTTCCGTCGCTTAATTCACACTGGATCATTTATTTGGTCCCTTTCCTGCCTTTTACTACTATCTGGATAGGGCCATTGACTGCCAACCTCAACCGGTTTTCAGCCAAAGGCCACACCCGACATCAACCGGTTGATATCGCCCCATAACGCGAAGCCGCCCCGGCAACGGACCCGCGCAATGTGCCATGCCCGCGATTGCGACTATGCCCGATAGCTGGCGCTGGCTTCTGCGCAGTGCCGCCGTAAGCAGCTATCTGCTGGTTCCGGCTCTTATCCAATAAAGCCATAGAACAGATTTTCCAGCGCGTGCATAGAATAATGGTTGTTGGTATAATCCCAGGCATTGCGGGCGCGGGCGGCCGCTTCGTTGCGGTCGGTCAGGGCTTGGACGACGGCATCGGCGAAGGTGTCCGCTTCGCTGGCCAGGAACATCAGTGCTTCGGGGTCCTGCAACCCCTGCGCGCCGATCGGCGTCGTCACCAGCGGCACGCCCGAAGCCATGGCTTCGATCACCTTGCCCTTGACCCCGCCGCCAAAGCGCAGCGGCGCGATCACCAGAGAAGTTTCCGCATAGAGGGTCGACAGGCGATCGTCGCTGACGAAGCCGGCGACTTCCACCCCGTCGCCTTCCAACGCCAGGATGCTCTCGGGCGCATTGGACCCCACGATGGTCAGATGCACCTGGCCTAGCCTTGCCTTGACGATCGGCAGGATGTTCTGGACGAACCAGATGATGCCGTCGGCATTGGGGGTGTGGTTGAAACCGCCCACGAACAGCAGGTTGAACGCCGTCTTCTGCGCGATGGTGCCCAGCATCTGCCCGCTCAGCGCGAACATCTCCTTTTCAAAGGCATAGACCGGCAACGCCCTGTAGGTGCGATTGCCGCCCAGTTGCTGCTCGACCAGATCGACTTCGCTCTGGTCGGGATACAGCACGACATCGGCCTGCGCACAGACATCGAGTTCCTGGCTGCGCATCAGGCGGATGTCCACGTCGGAGACCGCTTCGCCCACGGACTGTGCCGTCATCAGGCGCTTGAAGTGCAGATCATGCCCATAATAGATGATCTTGATCGCCTCGTTCGTCGCCCGGATGGTCTTCAGGTAATTGGGCGCGATATGCGGCCTGTTGACGAAGACGGCATCGTAAAGATCGCTGCGCGCCTGCAGAAATTCGCCGAACTTATCGCGATATTCGCCGCCATAAATGACTTCGATGCCCATTTCCTGCAGCGTGGGCGTATATTGCGGGTCGCGCCACAGATTGTCGGGCCAGAACGTCACGGCATAGCCTTGGCTCAACAGCGCCTTGATGCACATGAAGGTCGAACGCGATCCGGCATCGCGGTCCCATTGGGGCACATAATGGTCGATCACCAGCACATGCTTCTTGCCGAAGGACCGGTCGCGCGCGCGCAGCACATTCTGCGCGTTGGGGAAATGGTCGCGTTCCAGCACCGACCGCCAGCGTTCAAGGAAGGTCGCCTGGTTCTTGACCTGATAGGCCTTGATCCCGGAATTGAGGTCGCGGCCATGGCTGCGACCTTCATGGTGCAGCACTTCCGACGCCGGGTTCAGCACGGTGCGATAGCCCGCCTCGCGCAGGCGGAACGCGATATCGGCGTCCTCGCAATAGGCCGGCGCGTAGATTTCGTCGAAACCGCCCATGGTGCGCCAGATCTCGGTCGGGATGGCGATCGCCGCGCCGGAGATATAGTCGACGTCCTTGAGATAGTTGAACTCGGCCGCGCGGGCATTGGCGCCGCGCCCGAAATTCCACGCCGAACCGTCGTTCCAGTAGATGCCGCCCGCTTCCTGCAGGGTACCGTCCCAGCTGATGAGCTTGGACCCGGCCAGGCCGACCCCCTCATGGACCTCGAACGTGTCGAGCAGGGCGTCGAGCCAGAAGGGCATGACCAGCGTGTCGTTGTTGAGCAGGATGACATGGCGACCACGGGCCTGCTTCGCCGCTTCGTTGCAATTGCCCACGAAACCATAATTGCGGGGCTGGCGCAGATAGCGCACGACGCCGCCCAAGGTGGCGATGAGCTGCGGGGTCGCATCGCTCGATCCGTCGTCGGCGACGATGATCTCATAGGATGCGGACGCCCTGTCTTCCAGCACCGAACAGATACACAGCAGCGTGTCGATCACATTATTATAGACCGGGATGATGATCGAGGCGTCCGGTTGACCGGGCAGGGCGGCGACGCGCGCCGCCGACATCACCTTGATCCGGTCCGAAATCTGCCGACAATGGCTGGAGGACGGGAAGGTTTCCGGCATGTCCTGATAGGCGGCCATCACCGAACAAAGATAGGTGTAGAGGTCGATTTCGCCTTCGTGGTGGCCTTCGACCAGGAAGTCGCGCATTTTCTGCGGAATCCAGAAATCGTTCAGGCGCTCTGGCGGCCATTTCGGGGCCACGACCGTCGGTGCTGGCGCCGGGGCAGCCGGCGCCTGTGCTTCAGTTGCCGGAGCAGTCGGTGCCTGTGTTTCAGCCGCCTGTGTTTCAGCTGCCGGGGCTTCGGGCACCGGGGCTTCGGGCGTCGGCGCGGCGACCTCTTCGGGCAGGGGCGGCAGGGGCAGCGGCGGATTGTCCAGCATGAAGTCGAGCAGGCTCAGCGATCGGTCCGCGCCCGTCAGCAGCGTTTCCCACGCCGGGTTGACGGACGAAAGCGGGATTTCGCGCTTTTCGGCGCGGCCATAGACGATATAATGGGTCAGGGGTTCAAGCCCGCCCTTCGCGACGTCGGGATAGCGATCCAGATAGCTTTGCGGATTGAACAGCGGATTGGGCGCCCGCCCTTCGCGCCAGCCAAATTCCAGATAATGTTCGAGCGGGCTGATCGCCAGCGTCGGCAGCAGGTCACGATTCTGGTTCAGATACCAGTCGTTGAGGAAATAGGGGTGCGGATTGCGCCCTTCGCGCCAACCCATCTCCAGATAATGGCGCAGCGGGCAAACGCCTTCCGCCGCGACGTCGGGATTTTTCTGGAGATAATAGGAGGATGCGAACAGCGGATGCGGATCGAGCGTCCACAGGCTGGAATCGCGCAGATAGCGGCCCAGGCGCACGCCCTCGGCATAGGGCGATTGTTTGGCGAGCCATTGGCTGTCGAACAATTTCGTGCGGAAAGGCGCGGCGTCGCGATCGAACTTCCGTCGCAACCGCTTGACCGCCAATTCCTGGACCGCGGGCCTTGGCTGGTGGACGATATGCGCCTGCACCTCTTCCGCCGCGTCGACGATCTGCTGGCGGATGGTGCCATGCACCTGGACGAAACGTTCCAGCTCCCTGCGCGCGATGGCCTGCTGCCTGCTGGCGGCCTTGGCGGCGATGGTTTGCGCCGGGCGCGACGGGCCGGACTGCAGGGTCGCGAGCGGGGCGGCGTGGGTTGCCTGTGCGACCCCGGCCTTTGCGATCCTGGCCTGCGCGGCATCCTGCTGCGCGCGATCCAGCGCGGCGGTCGCCTCGGCCAGTTGCTGCCGCAGGGCTGCCATCTCCTGTTGGGTTTCTAGCTGCGTGCGCTCGACCCTGCCAGTCGCCTCGGCCAGCTGCTGCTGCAGAGCCGCGACATTATACTCGGTTTCCTGCTGCGCCCGTTCCAGGTCGGCGGTTGTATCCGCCAGTTGCTGGCGCAGGGTCGCCTCGTTATTCTCGGCCGCCTGTTGCGCGCCTTCCAGCGTGGAGACCGCTTCGGCCAGTTGCTGCCGCAGCACCGCCATGTCCTGCTCGGACGTCGTCAGCGCGGCCCGTTCCGCTGCGATCTGCTCCCGGGCGGCATCGATTTCGCTGCGCGCCTGCTGGCTTTCCAGTTCCAGCACCGTCTGCGCGTCGGCCAGGTCCGCCTGGGCCTGGGCAAGCGCCGCACGGATCGCCGCGGCGTCTTCCTCGACCGTGGCGAGCCGGACCTCGACGACCTTGGCCGCCTCCAACTGGTCGCGCTGGGTCGCCACCGTCTCACTGGCGTCATTCAACCGGCTCTGGATTTCGCGGCTCTGAGCCTGCTCCTGTGCAAGCCATCCCTGGCTCTCGGCCAGTTCGCGGGTTCGGTCCTCAAGCCGCGCGCGCAGGGTCTGGCCTTCGCTATGTTGCTGGGCCAGCTGGGCGGTGACGGTCGCCAGTTCGATGCTGACGCTGGTCAACTGCTCCTGCCGGGCTGCGACATCCTTCTGGGCCAGGTCCAGCTGGTCGCGCTGCGCCGCTATGATATGGTTGAACCCACCGATCTGCGCGCGCAGCCCTTCAGCTTCGCCGCGTTCGCGGCCCAGCTGGCCGTTGGCCTCCATCAGCTGCGAACCGAGACCCGATAGCTGTTCCTGCTGGGCGGCCGCCATCTTCTCGGCGGCGTCCAGCTTCGTGCGCAGGCTAGCGGCGTCGCGCTGTTCCCGGTCCAGCATGGCATTGACATTGACGAGGCGCAGCTGCGTCTCGGCCAGCTCCTCGCGCAACGCCGTCGACGTGCGTTCTGTCGTCGCTAGCGTTTCCGCCATCTCCTGCGCGGCATCCAGCTGGCTGCGCTGCGTCGCCATCAACTGGTTCAGGCCGAACAGCTTTTCGACGATGGCATCGGCGTCCGTCGCGACCATCGTGCCGGTCATCCGCGCCAGCAGGCGCGAAAAGGTCACGGTCGATGCCGCGTCCATGGTCAATTGATTATAGCGCGCGTCCAGTTGCGCCTTGTCGTTCAGCGCCTTGTCCAGGTCGGCCTGCAGCGTCTGCAGTTGCGCCTGCGCATGGCTGAGTTCGAGGCGCAGAAGCGCGTCGTCCTGGCCCGGTTCGCTCGTCTCCGTCGGGTCGCCGCCGACCTGGTCCAGCCATCGCGCCTCGTTGCGCGGCATGAACAGGCTTGCGCCTGTCTCTTCGGCGGACAGGGGTTTCATGGAACAGAGCGCGATGATCCGGTCGGGCTGGTCCGATATGATTTCATCGGCCCGAACTTCGGGAACGCCATCCTTGACATCGCCCAGGAAGGTCATTGCGCTGGGCAGGTTCGCCCGCTGCTTGTTCTGGTTCAGGCGGAAACTGAGCGAAACCTTGCCCAGGCGCAGGCCGGTCAGTTGGACGTAGCCGAAATGCCGATTCAACATTTTGCGGAATTGCGCGGCAGGGCTAGCGCCGCTGTCCGACGACAGGGGCGCCTGTTCATGGCGCAGCGCATGGTTGGCGGGAACGCCGGACGCTGACGTGATGAAGAGGCCATCTTCCTTCAGCACGCGCTTCAATTCTAAGATGAAGCCCTTCTGATCCTGGGTCAGGGCCGTAACGTCGTTGCAGATGACCACATCGAAATGGCTGTCGTCGAAGGGCAGGTCGGCAAGGTCACTGGACAGGAACTGGATAGTCTTGGTCTGGCCGGCATGCTGCTTTTCCGCGTCGGCGATAACGGCCTTGTCGGCGCTGAGGATGGTCACGGACGCTGCGCGCTCGGCCAGCAGATATGTCCCATGGATCGCGCCGCCCACGACATCCAGGACACGCTTGCCTTCAACATGCTCACGACACAGCGTGTAACAGTGGAGATGTTCGTAACTAATCCGGCTTATGCGCTCCGCAGTATCCAACATTTCCCGTCCTTGTGACATTATGTATACGGCCTCGCCTTTGTCATTTTTTTATATATCTTATGTGAAACAATACCAAAATTGGCGGATTTTGTATAAAAATCTGGGATTTTCCAATTAGGCAAATTTGTCATCGACAAATTATATCTATAAAATAAATCTACAGGGTTGAATAATATTCTATTGCCGTGTCGATGTCGTCATAAATGGCTGCATCGCCTTTGTGAATAACGACGGCCTTGGTGCAGAATTGTTTGACGAAATCCATACTGTGGGATGCGACGATCATGCCTCGGTCGGTACGTTTTTCGAACATCTCTTCCTGGCATTTGCGCTGGAAATTCTGATCACCCACCAGAATGACCTCGTCGATCAGATAACAGTTGAACTCGATCGCCAGCGACAGCGCGAAGGCGAGACGGGCGCGCATCCCCGATGAATAGGTCTTCACCGGCATCCGCAACTGCCGACCCAGTTCGGTGAATTCCTCCACGAACTGCCGGACCCGGTCATAGTCGCGCTGATAGATGCGGGCGATGAAGCGGGTATTGTCATAACCGGTCAGACTGCCCTGAAACGCGCCGGTAAACCCCAGCGGCCAGGATACCGACATCTTGCGGACGATCCTGCCGGAGGTTGGCAGTTCCACCCCGCCGATCAGCTTGATCAGCGTGCTCTTGCCCGCGCCGTTGCGGCCCAGCAATGCGATCCGTTCGCCCGGCTGCACGACCAAGTCGATACCGTTCAGAACCTGCTTGTGCTGGCCATGATGCTTGTAGGATTTGGTGACATTGTCGCAAATGATCATTCGACGCTCAACTTCCTGCGCACGACCCGACACAGGATCAGCCCGAACACCATGCAGACGACCGAACAGCCGATGGGATTCCAGATATTGTAATAGGCCGTTATATCCGCCCCCCAGATGCCCTTGCGCATCATTTCCATGCAATTCACGAACGGCGACAGCAGCAGATAGGGGCGCACACTGGGATGCGCCCAAGATACCAGATAGAGCAACCCGGAAAAGGGGATCATGACATAAGTCGTGACCGGCACGAACTTTTCCATCGCTTCCGACATTTCGGACAAGGGCGCGATGATCAGGCACAACGACAGACAGAATAGGGCGTAGAGAAACCAGCCCGCGATCAGCAATCCGACATCGTCGGGAATAGGAAATTCGCCGACGAAATACAGCACCACGGCCATGAAGACATAGGCCATCATCCCGCCCAGCAGTTCGATGATGAACCGGGCGAAGATGAAATCTACGACCTTGATCTGACGATGGTATAACAGGCTCTGGTTGACGGTGAACACCGCCACGCTGCGCGACACGCTGTGCCGGAACAGGGTGATGGGGATATAGCCCGTCGCTACGAAGGCCATAATGCCCATTCCATGTTCGGTCGCGCCATGGGTGAAATGCCAGATGATGCCGACCAGGCCGCCGAATAGCAGCGGTTCGGCCATGATCCACAGAAAGCCGATATTTTCCCGACCGAAACGGGTGATCAACTCACGGATCATCAACGCATGGATGACGCGGACCTGGATAGCCCAGCCATTACGAAGCTTATGCAGGCCGCCTTCCGCCATGTCAGTCGTCCGATGCGTGCTCGAGAATGCCGATCCTGAACATCCACATGATGAAATACAGGCACAGCGCGGCGGCAAAGACGGTGATGATGTTGATCAGCCGCTTGGGCAGCAGCGGCGTGTCGGGCAGGTTGGGATTGACCACGCGTTCCAGATAGAATTGCTGGCGCTGCGCTTCCGACCGGGCTTGTACCAGCGCGGCATTGGCCGCATTCAAACTCTGGGTCGAAAATTCCTGTTCCACCAGCAGATTTTCATAGCCGCCCATCTTGGACGCGATGCCGTTGCCATTGCCTACGACCCGGCTGTCCTGCCCGGCAATCTGCACCGAAATGGCGTTGATGCGGTTGCGCAGCGCGGGGATGGATGGATTGTTCGGCGCCACCTGCCGCATCAGGTCCAGTTGCGCCTGCAGCGTAGCCCGTTCGGCCACCATGGCGTTGGCGATTTCCAACACACCGCCCGCTTGCTTGCTGGGATCGATCAGCGCCTGGCTGTTGCGATATTGCGAGAGGAGCAGGCGCGCGCTCCTGGCGCGCTCGGTGGCCAGCGCGACCTGCGCCTGCGCTTCGGCGATGCCCTTGCTCTGCGCCCGGGTATTGAGGCGGTTGACCAGCGCTTCGCTCAGTTCCAGCAGCTGCCGGTTGATGACATAGGCATCCTGGGGCGTGAACGCCTTGACCTTGATCGTCGCCGTGCCCGTTTCGCTGTCCATCCGCGGATCGACCATCTTGTCGTAGAATTTGAACAGGCTTTCAAAGCTGTGATCGCCAAAAGGCATCGGGAAACGGCTCAGGAAATCGGCCTGGGACGTCGAAAAACGCTCCCGGATCTGAATGTCCTTTTCCAGTTCCTTGAGCGCGTCGCGCGACCGCACATAGGCCAGCACTTCGTTCGCCTGCTCCTGCCCGCTCGACAGGCCCGTCGTCTGCACCAGATTGGCCAGCGACGACGTTTGCGACCGCTTCTGGTCCGGGCTCTTGATCGTGAACCGCGATTCCGAAATATAGATATCGGAGGCGATCAGGCCGTAATAGAGGATAGCTAGGACGGTCGGCAGGACGACGCAAAGCAGGAACATGCGCCGTTTCTTGAACCATTGCAGGGGCGTTTCGTGACGAACCGGCGTCTCGGCGTCGAGGGAGATGGCGTTCATAAATTTGTGCAGCGCCTCAAGGGTAACCTAAACGCCCTTGCGCTAGGCTAACATGGCTCTAGGCGCAAGGCCAAGAAGCGTGCGGCGCCCGGCGCGAAGCATAAATTGGTGCACGCGCGAGAGGAACTATTGTCCATTCTTGGATCGCAATGCTAAGGCGTCTCGCTAATAAGCCGCAGCCTTTGAGATATTATCCATGCACGTTAAGAATAGCGTTTATTTGGCCCTGCTTACAGGCCTCGCCGGCTGCGCCACCTTGCCTTCCAGCGGTCCCACTGGCGGACAGATCGAAAAATCCGCCGTCTCGCCGAAAGACGGAACGTCTATCCAGTTGGTTCAGATCCAGGCGGCGACCGACATTCCGGCCCCGGCCATCGCCGCGTCCCCTTCGTCCTTCCTGCCGGTCATGGCGCCGACCCCGACCAACATGGTCGGCCCGGGCGATATATTGGACATCAACATCTATGAAGCAGGGGTCACCCTGTTTTCAAGCGGTTCCAACACGGGCGCGCTGTCGCAAATCTCCAACACGCCCGGCGTCCAGGTGCAGAAACTGCCCCCTACCCGGGTCGATGATCAGGGCGACATCGTCATTCCCTATGCCGGGACGCTGCATGTCGCGGGGCTGACGACCAATGAGGTCGAAGCGACGATCCGCAACTCGCTCAAGCGCCTGTCGCAAAATCCGCAGGTGCTGGTGACGTTGAGCCAGGTCATCACCAACTCGATTATCGTGGGTGGCGAAGTGGCCAAGCCCGGTCGCCTGGTGCTGCAGACGAATCGCGAAAGCCTGTCCGACGTCATCGCCCTGGCCGGCGGTTATCGCGGGGATTCGAAGGATCTGATGGTCCGCATCCTGCGCGGCAGTTCCAGCGCGGACATCCGTATCAACGACATGGTCGAAGATCCCACGCTCGACGTGCGCATCCGTCCGGGCGACCGGCTGATGCTGGTGGACGATCCCCGCACCTATTCCATCCTCGGCGCGTCGGGCCGGGTGGAGCAGGTGCCCTTCCGCCGCTCGACCGTGTCGCTGGCCGAAGCGGTCGCAACCGCCGGCGGCACCAATCCCAATCTGGGCGATCCCGCCGCCATCTTCCTGTTCCGCTACACGCGCGATGCGCAGGGGCAGGAAGTGCCGATCGTCTATCATCTCAACATGATGAACACCGGCGCCTACTTCCTGTCGCAAAAATTCGTGATGCAGGACAAGGACGTCCTCTATTTCGGCAATGCAGCAGCCAATCAACCCAGCAAGCTTGTCCAGCTCATCAGTCAGCTATTCTCGCCCATTCTGACCGTAACCAGTGCGGTATCTGTCATACAAAGGTGATTTTGCACGTCCATTGTGCAATTCATCGTTGATGACAGCGATATGGTTATAAGGAATGACATGGATATCCAGACTTACGACATAGCCGGCGTCGCGCTCCTCACTCCGCGCCATATCGGCGATGAGCGGGGCTATTTCGCGGAAACCTTCCGCGCTGATCTGTTTGCCGACCGGATCGGCACCTTTGATTTCGTACAGGATAATGAATTGCGCAGCGCCCGCGTCGGCACCATTCGCGGCCTGCATTTTCAAAGCGATCCCCATGCCCAGGGCAAGCTGGTGCGGTGCACCGCCGGCGCCTTGTTTGACGTTGCCGTCGACATCCGGCAGGGATCGCCCACCTACGGGCAGTGGGTGGCCGAAACGCTGACGCCCGACAATGGCAAGCAGCTCTGGGTGCCGCCCGGCTTCGCCCATGGCTTCTGCTCGCTGGAGCCGGATACGGTCATCGCCTACAAGGTCAGCGGCGGCTATTACAGCGTCGCATGCGACAAGGGGCTGGCCTGGAACGATCCAGCGATCGGCATCGTCTGGCCCGATGTCGCCGACGCCGATACGCTCTCAGCCAAGGATCGGGTGCAGCCGCTGCTCGCCGATCTTCCTGCCTATTTCACCTGCCAAAACCTCATTGGGAGCGTCTGACCCATGCGCGTAATCGTCACCGGCGGTGCCGGCTTCATCGGCTCGGCTCTCGTTCGCTATCTGGTGCTGGAAAAGGGCTATGACGTCCTGACCATCGACGCGCTGACCTATGCAGGCTGCGAAGCCTCGCTCAAGGAAGTCGAGGGCAAGAACACGCACCAGTTCCTGCACGCCAATATCTGCGACCGCGCGGCGATGGATGCGGCGATCACCGGGTTCAAGCCGGATCGCATCATGCATCTGGCCGCCGAAAGCCATGTCGACCGCTCGATCACCGGCGCGGCCGACTTCATCCAGACGAACGTCGTGGGCAGCTTCACCCTGCTGGAAGCCGCGCGCGCCTATTGGAACGGCTTGGAAGGCGATGCGAAGGCCGCATTCCGCTTCCTCCACGTCTCGACCGACGAAGTCTATGGCTCGCTGGGCGACGAAGGCCTGTTCGAGGAAACCACCCCCTACGACCCCAGCTCGCCCTATTCGGCGTCGAAGGCCGCATCCGACCACCTCGCCAAGGCGTGGCAGCGCACCTATGGCCTGCCGGTAGTGGTGTCCAATTGCTCGAACAATTACGGGCCGTACCACTTCCCCGAAAAGCTCATTCCGCTGACCATTCTCAACGCGCTCGCGGGCCGCAAACTGCCGGTCTATGGCAAGGGTGAGAATATCCGCGACTGGCTCTATGTCGACGATCACGCCCGCGCGCTGGACATCATCATCGAAAAGGGCACGCCCGGCGAAACCTACAATGTCGGCGGCCGCAACGAGCGCAAGAATATCGACGTCGTACTGCGCATCTGCGCGGTGCTGGACGAATTGGTGCCGACCGACAAGCCCCGTGCCGAGCTGATCGAATATGTCACCGATCGTCCGGGCCATGACGCCCGCTATGCGATCGACGCGACCCGCCTGGAAAATGAATTGGGCTGGAAGGCGCAGGAGAATTTCGACAGCGGCATCGAAAAGACGGTGCGCTGGTATCTGGAAAACCAATGGTGGTGGCAGCCGCTGCGCGATCAATATGACGGCCAGCGTCTGGGCCTCGACACTGCGGCGCCCGCCCCCATAGCGTCCGGGGTGCCTGCATGAAGATCGCCGTGACCGGGACGACCGGACAGGTCGTCACCAGTCTGATCGAACGGGGTGCCGCTGCCGGGCATGACGTGATTGCGATCGGTCGCCCCGATCTCGACCTTGCCGATCCGGCCTCGATTGCGCGCGCGCTGGCCGCCGCCGCCCCTGACATCATCGTCTCGGCCGCCGCCTATACGGCGGTGGACAAGGCGGAGAGCGAGAGCGACCTTGCCCATGCCGTCAACGCCGCAGGCGCGGGCGCGGTGGCGCAGGCGGCCAGAGCGCTGGGCGTGCCGCTCATCCATATCTCGACCGACTATGTCTTCGACGGGATGCTCAACCGCCCCTATGTCGAAAGCGATCCCACCGGTCCCACCGGCGTCTATGGCGCATCCAAACTGGCGGGCGAACAGGCGGTTCTCGCCACCCATGACGACAGCGCCGTGCTGCGCGTCGCCTGGGTCTACAGCCCGTTCGGCAATAATTTCCTCAAGACCATGCTGCGTCTGGCGGGCGACCGCGACCAAGTGTCGGTGGTGGCCGATCAGGTCGGCAACCCGACCAGCGCGCTCGCGATCGCCGATGGCATATTGGCCGTAGCTACCAATATGGTATCCGATAGTAGCCCTGGGCTGCGCGGTATCTTCCATATGACGGCGCAGGGCGAAGGCAGCTGGGCCGATTTTGCGCAAGGGATCTTCGCCGCGTCTGCGGCGCGCGGCGGACCATCGGCGTCGGTACGGCCGATCGGTACGGCCGACTATCCCACGCCCGCCACCCGTCCGGCCAATTCGCGGCTCGCCTGCCGCAGGATCGCGGACGTCCATGGCGTCACTCTGCCGGACTGGCGCACGTCGCTGGACGATGTGATGGACAGGCTGCAACCGGCAACCAACTGATCTTTTTGGGGACGACGGATTATGAAGGGTATCATTCTCGCCGGGGGTAGCGGTACGCGTCTCTATCCGATGACGCTGTCGACCTCGAAACAGCTTATGCCTGTCTATGACAAGCCGATGATCTATTATCCGCTCAGCACGTTGATGCATGCGGGCATCCGCGAAGTCCTCATCATCTCCACCCCGCGCGACCTGCCTGCCTTCCGGTCGCTCCTGGGTGACGGCGCCGCCTGGGGCATGACCATCGAATATGCGGAACAGCCCAGCCCCGACGGCCTGGCCCAGGCCTATATCATCGGCGCCGATTTCGTCGCGGGGCAACCGTCCGCGCTGATCCTGGGCGACAATATCTATCATGGCCACGGTCTGCCCGAAATCCTCGCCAGCGCCTCGTCGCGCAGCAGCGGCGCCAGCGTCTTCGCCTATCATGTCAACGATCCCGAACGCTATGGCGTGGTCAGCTTCGACAAGGACATGAAGGCCGTCTCGATCGAGGAGAAGCCGGAAAATCCCCAGTCCAACTGGGCGGTCACCGGCCTCTATTTCTATGACGCACAGGTCGTGGACATCGCCGCCAACCTCCAGCCCTCGGCGCGCGGCGAGCTGGAAATCACCGACGTGAACCGCGTCTATCTGGAACGCGGCGAACTCAATGTCGAAATCATGGGCCGCGGCTATGCCTGGCTCGACACCGGCACGCCCGACAGCCTGCTCGACGCCGCCGACTTCGTCCGCGTCCTCGAAAAGCGCCAGGGCTTCAAGATCGCCAGTCCCGAAGAGATCGCCTTCCGGCAGGGTTTTATCGATGGACCGCAGCTGGAAAAGGCGATCGTCAAGCTCGGCAAGTCCGACTATGGTCGCTATTTGCGCGGCGTACTGGCCGAAGGCTGAACGCCGATTGGACCTTTTCCTGCAAGGATAGTTACAGCAGGATGCTGACACAAAAGCTTTCCCGCCATTATGTCGAAAAGCCATGGGGCCGAACCGACCTTCCCCGATCTTCGCTACTGATACAGGGCAAAAGATCGGGGAAGTCTGGTTCGAAAGTCCTGACGGGCGCGACTTGCCGTTGCTAGTCAAATATATCTTCACCAGCGAACGGCTGTCGATCCAGGTCCATCCCGACGATGCGCAGGCGCACGCCAGGGGGCTGGCGCGCGGCAAGGAGGAAATCTGGTATATCCTCGATTGCGCGCCCGGCGCGACGCTGGGCATCGGCCTGACTGCGCCCATGACCCCGGACCAGTTCCGCGCCGCCGCACAGGACGGATCGCTGGAACAGTGGATAGACTGGAAACCGGTCAAGCCGGGCGACTGCTATTTCATTCCGGCGGGAACGGTCCATGCGATCGGCGCGGGCATCATATTGGCCGAGATTTAGCAGAATGCCGACGTCACCTATCGCCTCTATGACTATGGCCGCCCCCGCGAACTGCATCTGGAAGACGGCGTAGCGGTCAGCCGCCTCCAGCCTTATGACCGCGCCCTGATCGAAGCGCCGCTGGGCAACGAAGCGCGGCTGATCGGTGACGATGAAGCCCCCTTCTCGCTCGATCTCGTCCACTGGAACGAAGACCGGACTGTCAATGTGCCCCCTGGCAAGCTGCTATGGTTCACGCCGCTCACCGGCGCGGGGACGGTCAATGGCTTGTCCTGGGAACAGGGCGACTGCCTGCTGCTGGAGGGCGACTGCGCCTTCACCCTGACGGCAGGCCCGGTGTCCGCCCTGCTCGCCATACCGCGCTGAACGGGATGGCGCAGGCCCGACCTGCCGTCATCGCAAAGAGGACAAGTGGGTGGATTTGGTGAGGAACGCGGACGATCCGCCTCCACCCCGCGCGCATCGAATGCGCCGCAAGCCATTGAAAATAAATGAAAAACTGACGGGGTGCGTTCAATCGCGCTGATCCGCCCGTAATAAATCATTATTTATCAATGGCTTGCGACTTCGCTTACGCGAGCAACTGTTTCACTCGCTGTCTCACAACGACAGTGCAGCCCTCCCGCCGACCGTGCAGCCCCGCCCCCAATCAGGCCGGAATGCGGTAATCCCGCACCAGCGCCAGCGCCTCTCCATTGAGCGTCGCCGCCCGTTCCGCACTGTCGCTCTCGGTATAGCAGCGCAGCTCCGGCGCATTGCCGCTCGGTCGCAGATGGATGATGTCGCCGCCGTCAAAATGGATACGCAGCCCGTCGGTCCGGTCGATGCCGTCCGCCTTGCCCGCCAGCGTCCCGAACATGGCCGTCAGCCGCGCCAGGATGGCGGCCTCGTCCCCCTGCTCCAGATGCGCGATCAGCGCCTGGCTCTGTGCGGTCGGATAGTCCTGCAACCGCTCGCTGAACGTATAGCGTTCGGGCAATTGCGCCTGCAGCGCCGACAATGTCACGCCCTGCCGCCGCGCATCGACCAGCACCGACAGGATCGGCAGCACCGCGTCCCGCGTCGGCAGCGCGCCCAGGGTCCGCCCCCCGACGTCGACCGGGGTCGCCAGCAGAAAACCGCCATTGGCCTCATAGCCGCACACGCTCGCCTGACCATCGGCGACCAGCGCGTTCATCGCCTCGATCACGAAGGGCGACCCGATCCGCGTCCGTCGCACGGCGTCGAACAGACCCGACAGTTCGACCGCGCTGTTGCCGCTGACCGGCGTCGCGATCGCCGCGATGCCCAGCGCCCGCGCGCTCAATATGCCCAGCACGTCGCCGCGCATCCAGACGCCCTGTTCGTCCGCCAGCAGCGGCCGATCGCTGTCTCCGTCGGTCGACAGGATCGCGTCCAGTTGAAGGTCCGCCGCCCATTGCCGCGCCAGCTTCTGGTCTTCGGGACGGACCGCTTCGGTATCGACGGGAATGAAGCGATCCGACCGGCCCAGCGATACCGCTTCCCCGCCCAGCGCCGCGACCAGCGCGACCATGATGTCGCGGCCGACCGCCGAATGTTCATAGACGCCAAGCTTCATGCCCGCCAGCGCCTGCACGCCGAAGGCATCGACATAGCGCGCGATATAGGGCGTGGCGGCATCCACTAGCGGCTCTGCGGGCGCTGCATCCTTCAACATCCCGTCCTCGTCGAACAGGTCGGGCAAGGCAACGGCCTGCGCCCGGATCGCCAACTCGTCGGGCTTGAGCACTTCACCGTCGGTGCGGTTGAACTTGATGCCGTTGCGGTCGTCGGGGATATGGCTGCCCGTCACCATCAGCGACGGGATATCGCGTTCAAATCCGTAAGCCGCCACCGCCGGTGAAGGCACGAACCCGCAATGGTCGACCTCTCCACCCATATGCCGCACCGCCGCAGCGCAGGCCGCCATGATGCGGGGGCTGGACGGGCGCAGATCACCGGCGATCGCGACATGGGTGCCGGGCGCGAACTGCCCGATGGCAGACAGATGCTGCAGGAAGGCGGCGGTATAGGCGAAGCAGACCCGGTCCGTCATCGCACTGACCAGCCCACGCGCACCGCTGGTGCCGAACGCGACGCCGGACTGCGCCATCAGGTCGGCGATGGAAACATTTTGGGTCATGCGGCGTCGTCCGCCGCCTTGAGCGCCTTGATCGCGTCGGTCACCTGTCGGACCTTCTGCGATTCCCCGCGCTTCAGGATCATGACGTCGCCCTGTGACACGACAACGATCAGGTCATCGACATCGACCAGCGTGACGCGCGGCCCGTCGCTATGGACCAGGCACCCTCGTGCGCCCAGCAGCAATGCGTCGCCTCGCACGGCATTGTCGCTTTCGTCCCGGTCGCTCACCGCATGGAGTGAATCCCAGCTGCCCACGTCCGACCAGCCCATCGCGACCGGCACGCAGGCGACCTGGCTTTCGCGCTCCATGATCGCATAATCGACCGAGTCCGACGGGCATTGCGCAAACAGGGCGTCGTCGGGATAGACGCGCCCGCCTCTTTCTCCGCCTTCACGCCGGGCCTGTGCCAGCGCTTGGCGCACCATGTCCAGCATCAGTGGCTGATGGCGTTGCAGCGCGGCCAGATAGGCGTCGGCGCGGAACAGGAAGATCCCCGCGTTCCAGCTATGATTGCCTTCCGCGAGCATTCGCTGCGCATTGGCCAGGTCGGGCTTCTCAACAAAGCGCTCTACCTCATGCACTTCTGCGCCGCACACCCGGCCCATCTGGATATAGCCATAGCCGGTTTCCGGCCCGTCAGGCGTGATGCCGAAGGTCACCAGCCATCCTTGCGCCACCAGCGGCAGCGCGCGGGCAATAGCGTCGTGAAAGGCGGGCAGGTCGGCGATGACATGGTCGCTCGGCATCACCAGCAACGCCTCATCCCCCTGCGCCTCCAGCGCGGCGAGGGTGATCGCAGGTGCGGTGTTGCGGCCGACCGGCTCCAGCATCAGCGTATAATCCGCGATGCCGGCCTCGCTCATCTGCTCGTCGATCCTGTCGGCATGGGCGGCGTTGGCCACCAGGATGGGACGGCCCACGCGCGCCGCAGCCAGATCCTGCGTGCGCACTGCGGTCAGTTGCAGCATCGTTTCAGGGGCGGTCAGCGGCAAAAGCTGCTTGGGACATTCGGGTCGCGACATCGGCCACAGGCGCGTGCCTGATCCGCCAGACAGGATGACGGGAAGGATGGTCATGAGGTCGCTGGTCATATTTCGCCTGGATCGCGTTGAAGTGCATCTTATGGCAGCCCGCCACAATCGACGTGGGTTTCATGATCGGAAAGAGACGGCTTGCCAAGTCATTAAACAAAGGCAATTTGCTAGGCGCGTTTGCCTGCTGTCGATTTCGCTCGACTGGCTTATGGGTCTGCACCCTAAAGCTGGTGATCGATCGGGACGTGCGATGCGGATCGATCTTGATCCTTGTCAATGGATCTCGCGTCTTCCAGATGAGGAGTTATTACCATGCCCGACGACGTACCCGCCGCCCTCGAACGCTTCCAGCGGTTCATCGGCAGCTTTTCCTCTGACGCCATGATCGACGCTGACAGCGGCTTCACCGCCGCCGATGGCATCCTGCTTGCCGGCGAAATCGAAATGGCCGCGCATCAACCGCAGGCTGATGACGAAAGTCCGATCGACTGATGCGTTCCGGCCCTGGCCTGGCGTTCCTGTCGATGCTGGTCCTGGCACCGGTTCCGGCGTCGGCGCGCGACGCTGTGGGGGCCGCGGACCGGGCGCTGTCCGACATCGTCGTGATGCCGCGCCGGATCAGCATAGACGATAGCGGCGTCCATGCCGACCGCAACGCGCTTATCACCACCTATCGCGACGTGACCGATCCCAAGGGAATGACAGTCAGCGCCTATTTCCTGCAGGATGTGACCGGCGATAATCAGGGCTTCAAGGGCGCTGCCGGCGTCTATATCCAGACACGGGACAAGCCGGGCATCCGCCGGGACCAGCGCGGTGTTCTCTATGGTGCGGCCATCACCCTCATACCCAGCTTCGATCGCGATCACTATCCGTCCGACGACGTGACCGGCGTTGTTGTCCAGAATGACGGTGTGGGGCGCGGCACGGAGGCCGTCTATATCGGTCGGGGGTCGCACAATCTGGCGCAGGGTGACTGGCTCGCCGCCTTCGGGGCGGACGCATGGGCGGATACCGGGCTTTACCTGCGGGGCCATTACCGCTTCGGTATCGATCTCGCGACGCCGGGTTTCAATTCGGTCCTCTCGGGCGCCGCGCTGCGCGTACCGGCCCGCGCGCCCAGCATCATCACCGTCCGCAACAGCCAGGATAAGGGTGAACGCTCTATCCTGGCGACGCGGGAGGACGGCACGCTGCTGATCGACGGCGGGCAGGTGCGCGGCCCGACGTTCTGGACGCCTGTGGCCAGCGCGGAAAAGGGCAGGATCGGCGTCATACGGGCGATCGCAGCCAGCACGCGATATTCGATCATCAACCATCGGTGCTTTGCTGACTTCACACTCTATGTCGAGGATGCCGGGACAGCCGCCGGCGCGTTGCGCCTCGACCTGCCGGTGCCGGCGGCGACGGACGCGGCGTTCGTCGCATCGGGCCAACGCAGCACGGACAGCGTAATGCTGGTGGGCCGGAACATCAGCAACACCCTGCGTATCACCCGCTACGACGGGCAAAGTCCCTTTTTGTCCAAAACTTATGTGACGATGTCCTTCAACTATGAAGTCGAACCATAGGACAGATTATATTAGGATCAATTCATGAAGATCAGCGGCTTTGTCATCAGCTACAATCGTGAAAAGCTGATAGAAACATGTCTGAGATCGATCAGGTTTGTCGATGAGCTCATCGTGGTGGACAAATCCTCGACCGATGCCACGGCCGCCAGCGCCCTGCGTCTTGCCGATCATGTCATCACGGTTCCATGGTCGCCCACCGTGGAGGAAACCCGCGCGTTTGCACTGGAGCAGTGCAGCCATGATCGCATCGTGTTTCTTGACGACGACGAATGTTTCAGCGCCGACGCCATCGTCTATCTCGATCGGGAATTGCGGGAAGGCAAGGCCGATCTCTACGCGATAGCGTGCCGCCATCATATATTGGGTCGGCATGAAGAAGACGCCTATTACTGGCCCGAACGGCATGTCCGGGCCTTTCGGCGGGGGACGTTCAGGTTCGGCGCGACCGTGCATGGCGGCGGCAGGATCGAAGGACGCGCCTTGGTCGCCGAACCCGCCTTCGACAGTGGTATCTGCTTCCACAATATTTCCCATGCCGACACGGCAACTTGGATCGAGAAGACGAACCGCTACACCGCGCACCCTGACCGCTCCAGCACGATGGAGCGCCACCCCGACGATTTGCTGGCCACGGCCCGAGCCCAGATCGACTTCTGGCTGGGCAAATGCAGCCCCGACGCCACGCTCTACAGCCAGTCGGTCGCAATCCTGCGCGCGGTCTACGACTTGGTGGATATCGTCAAACATTGGGAGCAGAAGGAAGGATATGACGGCCAGGCGCTGTTCCAGGCGACCTGCCGCCAGTTGCAGGACGATTTCGATCAGCTGGAAAGAAGGACCGGCATCGCCACGGGCCTTGCAAAACGCAGCCTCTTCGACGGACGGTGAAGCTGCCAGATATTCGGAACAGCGAAGGATATGTGGCAAGCTGCCCACCGGATGATGCACGGACAATGGCCTTGCGTCCTTGGCCATCGGTGCCGATGGCGGACAGGTGCTGCAATATGCCAGGCTTGAGGCTGTGCGCTATTTTCCGGATACCGATCGTGTCAGATCCTCACCCTCTCCACTTCCGCCAGGCTGATATCGTCACGTCGTCTATCGTAAAGCTGCGTCGTGCGGGTCGAACTGTGATTGGCCATGGCGGCGGCATTTTCCAGCGTGCCGCCATTTTTCAAATAAGTGGTGATCCCGGTCGCGCGGAAACTGTGATTGCCGATCTGGGTTTCGATCCCCGCGGCCAGCGCGCGACGGCGGACCATGGCATGAGCTTCCGCCTGCCGCAGCGCCCGATCGCTCAGCGTTCGACGACCACGATCGATGGTGCGGAACAGCGGCCCCCTCCCCTCATCCAAACCGCACGCCTCTATATAGGCGTGCAGATAGTCCTCCAGACTGTGGTGACAGGGCATTTCATGCCGTTTGCCGCCTTTTTCATGCAGGCGCAGCCATAGCCGCCGCCCCTGCACGAACACATCCTCCCGCTTCATCGCCAGCGCCGCGCCGACCCGCGCGAAACTGTAGATCATCAAACCGATCAGCGCCCGGTCGCGCAGTCCTATCGCCGTCGATATGTCGATCGCATCGAGCAAGGCCCGTGCCTCCTGCGCTTCTAGCACCGGCGTCTTCCCGGTCCGTGCGCTATGCGCAGGTCCGCGCACGCTGGCGGCGGGATTGGTGGCGATCACCTGCCCCGTTACCAGCCAGTCGAACAGATGGCGGATTGCGGCCAGACGCTGCTTCACGCTGGGCGGCGCGATCGACTGCCCCAAGGTTTCGATCCATGCGGCGACATGAATGGGTGCGATATCGGCCAGATGGCGCACGCCATGACCAAAGCACCAGCTCAGAAAATCGCGCGCTGCCTTCGCATAGGCGCGCCGCGTATGGGGGTTGCGGATGTTGGCCGCGAAAAATTCCAGAAAGCGCATGTGAACATGCGGCGATGCTTCCGCGATGATCGGCGGCAGGGTCAGCGAAGGGAGATTGAGCGTAGGCAGCATGACGATCGGACCAAAAGCATTCATATGTGATAATGTCCTTTATCACATATAATCAGGAACAAGCAAAATCTCGTCTGGCGTATCGCGTGACGCACGCTTGTCAGTCGATCGCATCGATCGCATGCGCTATAGGCGCATGCGGTTGCGCAGATAGGGACGCTGCGCCCTCGGTCTGGTGTTCGGGCGTTGCAGGGAAAGTCGAAGAATGAAAATCGCGATTTTTGGTTTGGGTTATGTGGGGCTTTCTAACGCCGTCCTGCTTGCACAACATAATGAAGTGGTCGCGGTGGACATCACGCCGGAACGGGTCGACATGCTCAACGCGCGCCGGTCGCCAATCGTGGACGCCGAACTGGAAGACTTCCTCGCAACCCGCTCGCTGGACCTGGTCGCCACGCTCGATCCGCGACAGGCGCTGACCGGCGCCGATTATGTGATCGTCGCCACGCCGACCAATTATGATGTGGGCAGCAACAAATTCGATACCTCTTCGGTCGAAGCGGTGATCCAGACCGCCAACGCGATCAACCCGGACGCGACGATCGTCATTAAATCGACCATTCCCGTGGGCTTTGTCGAGAATGTGCGCCGACGCCTGGCGGCTGATCAAGTGATCTTCAGCCCCGAATTTCTCCGCGAAGGCCAGGCGCTGCGCGATAATCTCCATCCCTCGCGCATCATCGTTGGCGAACGGTCGGAACGGGCGCGCATCTTTGCCGACCTGCTGTTGCAGGGGGCGGTGAAGAAGGATGTCGACATCCTGTTTACCGACCCGAACGAGGCGGAGGCGATCAAGCTGTTCGCCAACACCTATCTCGCCATGCGCGTCGCCTTCTTCAACGAACTGGACAGCTACGCCATCGCCCATGACATGGATTCGCGCCAGATCATCGTCGGCGTCGGTCTGGATCCGCGCATCGGGTCGCATTATAACAATCCCAGCTTCGGCTATGGCGGCTATTGCCTGCCCAAGGATACCAAGCAGCTGCTCGCCAATTATTCCGAAGTGCCCCAGAACCTCATTCGCGCGATCGTGGACGCCAATCACACCCGCAAGGATTTCCTGGCCGACCAGATCATCGCTAAGCGCCCGAAGAAGGTCGGCGTCTTCCGCCTGGTGATGAAAGCCGGGTCGGACAATTTCCGCCAGTCGTCCATCCAGGGCATCATGAAGCGGATCAAGGCCAAGGGCATAGAAGTGGTAATCTACGAACCCGCCATGCAGGAAGCGCTGTTTTTCGGGTCGCAGGTGGTGCGCGATCTGGAAACCTTCAAGCAGGAATGCGACGTCATCATCGCCAACCGCATGACGGGGGACATAGAGGATGTCGCAGACAAGATCTTCACCCGCGACCTGTTCGGATCGGATTGATATCAACGATCACCACAGCGGACGTCCTGACGACTGGATGAGGATATCATGCGTTCCCTTGCAAAGAGATTGATGACCCGGCTGCCGCGCTTCGGCCGCAGCGCCGCGTCTGTCCGCCAAAGCCATTCGGTACAGGACTATCGCGCCCTGGTGCGCAAGAAGCTCAGGCGCATGCCAGACAATCCGGCGCTGGCGCTGGCCCAGGCAATCGGCGCGGATACGATGGAAAATTTCGTGTCCCAAGGGGACGGTCATGTCGCGGTGCTGCGGCATCATGGTCTGGTCGATGGCATGGCCATTTATGATCTGGGGTGCGGCTGCGGGCGCACCGCTCAATCGCTCTATCGTCAGGGCTGGCAAGGCCGCTATATCGGCGCAGATGTCGTGCCGGAACTGCTGGCGGAATTGTCCCGCCAATGTCCGGACTATGAAACGCGGCTCAATCTGACCCCGACGATCTTGGCGCCGAACGCGTCACTGGACATGGTCTTTCACTGGTCGGTCTTCACCCACCTCTATCCCGGCGAATCCTATCTCTATACCGCGGACGCCTTTCGGGCGCTCAAACCGGGCGGGAAGATGATCTTCTCCTTCCTTGAACTGGAGGAGGCGGCGCATGACCGGGTGTGGAACGTCAACCTCGACCATTTGCGCATTGGGCGTCCGGCCCAGCATCTCGACGCCTTTCTGCATCGCGACTGGATCCGTCGTTTCGCCAGGGACGCGGGGTTCGCCGAACCACGCTTCACTGACGGCCTGGATGAAACGCATCACCCCGCCTTCTGGCAAAGTCTGGCGGTGCTGGACAAATCGGCCTGATCCCCGCCAGCATCACTCAGCTCACATCACTCAGGCCACATCACTTAGGCCAGCGTCGGCAGCCCGGCCCGCTTGAGCGCTCTGTCCAGATAGCGCATAAAAGCAGGCGTCCGTCCCGCATCCCGCGCCCGCAGCCAAGCCAGCGCCACGACGGGCCGCCACAGCGCCATCTCGCGGGCGGTGACGGCGTTACCAGTGTCGGCGCAGGCTGCCACATAGCTTGTGCGCAATCGCCCCGCCGCCCAGTCGCGCCACAGGTTCGTCACCCAGTCGGTCGGCCCGATGCCAAAGCGCATCAGCATTTCGGATCGCACCGCATCGGCCGCCGGATGGCCTGCCGCCGCCTTCGACCAGTCGATGATCTTCATTCCCTGCGGCGTCATCATGACATTGCCCAGATGAAAGTCGCCATGGGTCAGCGCATCCCCGTCCGACAGCGTTTCCAGATAGGCGATCGCCGCTCGTTGCAGCGTGATCGGTGCGGGACCATAGGCGATGTCGGTCGCCAGCACTTGCTTCAACGAGCGCAACGTCCCGCCCCTCTCCCGATGCATGGTCGCATGGATCGCCCCCATTCGATCCAGCGCCCATCCCGCGCGCAACGGGTTGCGGCGGACCCAGTCCATCACCGTCCCGCCTTCTAACCGGGGATAGACGATGCCCCGCCGCCCGTCCCAGGCCCGTCGCCCGATCGCCGCCGCTGTCGGCACCCCGCAGGCACCGGCATGGATGGATGCTTCTGCCTCACGTACGATCATCTCATCCGAGACGCTATCGCGGAACAGCTTGAGCGCCTGCCCGTCGCCCAGGTCGAACAATTCCGCGCTCGCGCCTTTGGCGATGAAGCGGGGCGGTTCGCGCAACGGCGCAGGCCTGTCGGGGACATTATCCATATCGCCTCATCCTTGCCGACAAATGCCCCGCCTTTCCACCTAAGATGGACAGGATAGCATGGGGATATCCTCAGATAGTCATCGGATATCTATGGATATCTATAGGATACCAAATCGCTTGAATTTGCCTTGTATTATTTTTTGGTATAGGGATTGCTGGATAATCAGCCAGTTTCAAAGGCTCTCATGGCGCGCAACACGTCCATCACGATCGGCGATCATTTCAGCCAGTTCGTCAGCGAGCAGGTACAGTCGGGCCGCTATGGCTCGACCAGCGATGTCGTGCGCGCCGGGCTGCGGCTGCTGGAGGAGCATGAAGCCCGTGTCCGCGCGCTCAACGACGCATTGGTTTTGGGCGAACAATCGGGCACCCCCCGGCCCTTCGACGTCGCCGCCTTCAAGGCGCGCAAACGCGCCGCCTTTCAGGAACGGTGAAACTGCTGGCCTTTTCGCCTGCGGCGCTGGCCGACATGGACGCAATCTGGGACTATAGCGCGCTGCATTGGGGCATGGACCAGGCGGATGCCTATGTCGACGACATCGTTCAGGCCTGTCATGACCTGGCTAGCGGGCGCAAGATCGGGAAGGCGGCGGTCCGGCGCGGCTATCTGAAGCTGTCGGTGGGCGCACATATGGTCTATTTTCAGGATCGTGGCGATAGACTGGACGTCATCCGCATCCTGCACGGGCGGCAGGACGTCGACCGCCATTTATGAAATGTCGGCGACAGGACGGAAAATGACGGCGAAACGCTCAATTCGTGCTTTCGAGTAGAAATAGGAAAATAGATGTTTTCGGGAATGGAGCGATCATAATGGCAACACCGCAGGGCCAACTGTTCCAGCTCGATAGCCCCTTGCTGGGCGAAATCCGGGGCGAACGCTCGCTCATGGCCTTTCCCTTTTTCGCGCTGGCGAAAAATGCATGGATGAAGCCCCTCTCCTATTCCACCCCGACCGTGTCGATCGAAGTGCGCCCCAGCGCGCGCGGTGTCGCCACCATCTACGACAAGGAAATCGTCCTCTATATCGCCAGCCTCATGGCCGCGAAGATCGAGGCGGGCATGGCGATATCGCAGGATTTCACCTTCACCGCGCATGACCTCTTCAGCGTCACCGGTGCCAATCACAGCGCCCGCTCCTATTCCCGTCTGGCCGATGCGCTGGAGCGGCTGCAAGGCACGCAGATCCGCACCAATATCGAGGCCGGGGGTGAGGGCGAAGAAGGCTTCTTTTCCTGGCTGTCGGAAGCGCGGCTGCAATATGCGCGTTCTGGCAATGGTGAGAAACGGCTCAAATCCGTGAAAGTTCGCCTGTGCGACTGGCTGTTTCGCGCCATTTTGCGCGACGGGCAGGTGCTCGATTACGCTTCCACCTATTTCCAGCTTGGCCCCATAGAGCGGCGCATCTATGAAGTCGCGCGCTCGACCTGCGTCGATGGCGAACCGCTCGACATGGACCTGCAACTGCTCAAGCTTCAGACCGGTTTCCAGAACCCCCTGTCCAATTTCCGCATCGCCATGCGCCAGATCGCGGCGGCCAACGCCATTCCCGGCTATGACATCGTCCTGATCGAGGATGCACCTGTGGCCCTGGTGGAGGATGCCCCGCGCAAGGCGGGACGGCGCTCGGCCTCGGCCCGGGTCGTCATCACCCGCCGCGCGCTGCTGGCGCATGACGTGGCGGACACTCTCGTCGTCTGATCCCTGACGTCGGGCAGGGCATCTCCTGCCTTACGGGACGACCCGGACGGGCCCATGCCCCCTGCCCGTCCCCGGCCCTGCGGACTGATTCGCGCTCGCTTCGCATTCCTACTCGAAAGCACGAATGGGACAGCGACATTCCTACTCGAAAGCACAAATCCACCGCGCCTATTCCTACTCGAAAGCACGAATGGCGTGGGTATTGTTACGCGAAAGCACGAACGATTTTCGGCATTCCTACGCGAAAGCACGAACCGCAAACCCTTTCGATGTAGGATTTTTACTGCAATTATGCCGCCCCTGCCGGCTCATGTCGGCATGCAATGCTGTGGCCGATCGGCCCCGGCGAGGGATTAAATGAAGGGGCGGCTGTGACCACATAAAAGAACGCCCGGCGCGAAGGCCGGGCATCCGTTGGAGTAGTGGAGCGACGTCGCCAAACGTCGAACGGGACTAACAACACCCCTTCTTCCTACTCCAGATCGAACCCGGTTTCAAGGATGCGCGCTTCGCGCCACGCCCTCTTTTTGTCTGGTGACGGTCCTCCGCTGTGGAGGGACGAATGGGAACACTTGCCTTTGGTGAGGCGATGGCCGGTGCGCTGATATCCGGTCGCTTGGCGCAATCCGCCGGGTCGGCCAAGCGATCGCTCGCGCGCAACAGCCGTTCGGGCGCCCCGCATCCCACCGGCGCGCCGGTGCTGCGCGACAGTGTCGAAGCGGGTACGTTCGAACATCGCTTCTTCGTCAGCCCGGCCAAGGGAGAAACCGACCGGCTGCTGCGCGCGGCGCGGCGCATCCTCGACGCTGGCCGGCAGTTGCGGCGCGAAGCGCGCTGCGACGGCCGTATCCTGAGCGCCGCCGAACAGCGTCTCACCACCCTCACGGCGGCCAGCGTGCGTGTGCTGGAGGAAATCCTGACGCTGTCCCGCCTCAACCGGGGCCGGGTCTTTCCTAGCTATGATTATCTCGCCGACGCCACCAGCCTTGGCCGCGCGACCGTCGCGCGGGCGCTGCGCATTCTGGAGGACATAGGCTTTCTCGTGCGCCAGCGCCGTTTCAAGCGGGTCGAGGGCGATGGCCCCGGCCCCCGCTATGCCCAGACATCGAACGTCTATCGCGCCTTCCTGCCCGACATTGTGCAGCGCTATCTGCCACGCTGGATGCGCCCCGCCCCGCCGCCCGACGATGTCGTCCAGCGTGAAGCGGACCGGCAGGAGGAGATGGCGTTGATGCGTGCGACCCTCTGTCCGCTCGAACGCCGAAAGATTAAGGAAAAAGGCCAGCTCGCCAAGATATTGGCGCGGATCGAAGCGGCGCTCGACGCCCGGCATGATGGTTCTGAACGTGAGTCTCAAAACCATCCGCAACCGCTTATAAAGTCCTATATAGATAAGGATTCAACGGTGTTGGCCTAGTCGGCCAACGCACCGACGCCTGACGGCGCACCCCAAAAGCCCCCTTCCCGCCTCAACCGCACCGGCAACACAAACCGCGTCGTAGAACGCGCCGCTTCGCGACGCGAATGCTCCCAACGGGAGCAAGCGGCTTGGGTCGTGCGATATGGATGGAGCAGGGAAAGCCGACTGGGCGGTTATGCGGCTATAGTTTGATATGATGGTCGAGCTATCATTTGGTATCGGATAGCTACTAGATATCTTATGCCATAATAATCTTGACCCATGGCCGTCTTGGCGCGAGCATCCGCACCATGACTTTCATCGAAAATGCCGCCCGCAGCCTTTGCCGCATCCATGGTGACAGCGAAGACGACAGGGCCACCGGCGCGCCACGCTGGATGGCTTATCTGCCCCATGTCCTGGCGGTGATCGAGGCGTTGCATGACCCCAACGACGCCATGCGGGAAGCCGGATCGGAAATCATCCGCCATGTCGGCGAAGACGAATCCGACATCGGCCATCAAAGCGACGCCGGCAATGTCTGGCGCTTCATGATGGATGCGCTGCATCAGGATGCGCGGCAAATCCAGGCCGAAACGGCCGACATCATGCGCGTCGGCGAATAGCATCGGGATACCGGATAGCTACTCGATAGCTATCTGGTACTTCATGTCTTGCGCTGTTGTTCCAATGCGGCCAACGCCTGGTCCAGCACCGCGCCCAGCGGCAGGTTCATCGCATCGGCGATCCGGTAGAGTTCGGTAATCGTCTCTTCGGTCGCCTTGATATTGATCTGGCGATTGCGCCCGGTCACATGGCGCCGCGGCTGACGGGCAGGGGAGGGGGACGGCGTTTGACCTGTCTCCTTCGCTGTTGCAGGCGGCGTTGCGCTCGCCGCCTTGCGGCTTGGAAAACCGCTGCTTTCCGCGATTTTCTCGATCGTTTCAGCGGGCACCGGCTTGGCGGCATGGTCCGATCCGAAATCATCGAGATCGCCGAAGGGATTGGCCCTGCTCATCCTGTCACCTCATCCGTTCTGACGGCGTTTTTCCTGTGCGCGCGCAATTGCTCGATGACCTCGACGGCGAACTGCTCGGCATTGGCGATCGCCTTGTCCAGGTTGGACACGTCCTTAGGGTCCAGTTCCTCCAGCGTCTGGCGGAAGGAAAAGATCGCGCGAAAGGCTTCGCGCTCGTGCAGCTGGGTCTTGAACATCGGCACCCCGGCGTCGATCAGCCCGTCCTGGATATGCCCCATGGTCCGCGTACGGATGATCGGACTGGTACGCGACAGCAGCACGCCATAGGGCACGGCCCTGCCGGTCATCTTTTCATGCTGTTTCAGCACCCGGATCGCCCGGCTCGCCTGCTCCGCGTCCAGTTGCGATCCCTGCATCGGGATCACGACCAGATCGGCCTGGCTGACCGCCAGCAACACGATCTTGGCGGCCGTCCCCTCCAGGTCGACGATGACGAAAGGGGTTTGCGCCGCCGCTTCCTCGATCCGGTCGAGGATATTATCCTCATCGACATCGGCGACGATCGACAGATTGTCGGGCAGCTGCGCGGTCTTGCCCCAGGCCGCGATCGGGTGATTGGGATCGGCGTCGATCACCGATACCCTGGCACCGCGCGCCAATTGGGAGGCGAGGAGAAGGGCGGCGGTGGTCTTGCCCACGCCCCCCTTGGGACTGATGAAAGCGATGGTCGGCATGGGCTATCTGTATAGCTATCGGCTAGCGACTGGCAAGCCGATAGCTATCTGGTATCCTTTGGCTACGGTGCACATTGATCGAAGGATTTCCTTTGTCATCCAGGCCAAAGTCGCTATTTGCCACGGTCTCATGCGATCGCAATCGACAGGCTATTATCTCAGGCGGATCGCCGAAGCCTGGCTGACCATATTGGTTCATGTCGATGCCTTTCGTATCGAACCGCGCGCCTATCTGACCGCGACCAAATGGTGGATGAAACGCAAGCGGGTGCGCGCCCGCGGCCAGTTCGCGCCGCTATTCAGCCGGTCGCCGCGCGCCTATCGGCTCTGGATGCTACGACGGGAGATACAGGGCAGGGCGTATAGCCCGCCCGATCCACGCTATCCGATCATCGTCCTGATCGACCTGAACGGCGCCCATGATCCCCGCGATCTGGCCGCCACATGCAAGAGCGTGGCCGCCGAAAGCCTGCCTGCTCTGCTGATCGGATCTTGCGACACGCCCACGCTGGCCGTTGCGATCGCCCGGATCGACTGGGCCGATCGTCCATGGCTGCTGCCTGTCAGGCCCGGCGACAGGATCGCACCCGGCGCGGCGGCGGCTTATCGCGCGGCCATGGGCGATCCGGCGGTGCGGCTCCTCTATGCCGATGATGATCTGCTGGTTGGCCGCCGCCGCGTCACGCCTCATTTCAAGCCGGACTGGAACAGTGAATTGTTTCGCCATGGCGACTATCTGTCGGGCGCCTGCATCCTGCGCGCGACCCGGTTCGAACTGGTGGCCGTGGCCGATGCGCCGGACTGGACAGAGCGACTGGTTGGACAATTGGCGGGGGAGGGCGCGCCCGTGCATGTGCGCGACATGCTGCATCACCGTCGCCACCGCCCTGCGCCAGCCTTACCCGCAAAACCGCTCGATCTGAAAGGCGACCTTCCGCCCATCTCCGTCATCGTGCCGACCCGCAATCGCGTGGATCTGCTACGCACCTGCCTTGATGGGGTCGCGGCGGCCGACTATCCTGATGTGGAGGTGATCGTCGTGGACAATGACAGCGACGATCCCGATACGCTGACCTATCTCGCTGCGCTCGATCCGGCGCGCTACCGGGTGCTGCGCCATGGCGGCGTCTTCAACTATTCCGCGATCAACAACCGGGCGGCGGATGTGGCGCAGGGACGGCTGCTCTGCCTGCTCAACAACGATATCGAAGTGACCGATCCGCACTGGCTCGCCATCCTGGCGACGCAGGCGTTGCGTCCGGATGTCGGGGCGGTGGGCGCGCGATTGCTTTATCCCGATGGACGCATCCAGCATGCCGGCGTCGTGGTCGGCATCGGCAATGCAGCGGGCCACGCCCATCGTTTCCTGCGGCCAGAAGGGGAGGGGTATTTCCATCGCCATAGCCTGCCGCAATTCACCAGCGCCGTGACCGCCGCCTGCCTGGTGGTGGAGCGCCACAAGTTTTTTGCCGTTGGCGGCCTGGACGAACAGCATTTCGCGGTCGCCTTCAACGATGTCGATCTGTGCCTTCGGCTCAATCAATGCGGTTGGCAGTCTTTCTACGAACCGCGCGCGACACTGATCCATCATGAATCGGTGTCGCGCGGGCTGGACCGTGATCCGATCGGCCTCGCGCGCTTTGCCGGGGAACTGGCGGCGCTCAAGCGTCTGTGGCTGACCGACGAATTATATGATCCCTATCATCATCCGCAGTTGAGCCGTGCGAGCGAGCAATTTGCGGTGGCGCTCTGAACATGGAACATCGCTCATCCCGCCTCGCCCTGCCGCAAGTGACCTTGTGCGCGGTCAGTTCGGTCAATGTCGCCGCCACAATCGTGGCGCTGGAAACGTCGCTAGCGCAGATCGACGTGGCCGTCTGCAAGCTGTTCACCGACCAGCCTGTCAAACCCGATCATCCCGGCATCACCGTGGTGCCGATCGCGCGCATCGCTTCCTCGCGCGCCTATTCCGATTTCATGCTGACGCAAATGGTCGATCATATCGACACGACCCACTGCCTCGTCACCCAGTGGGACGGTCATGTGCGGGACGCAACATGCTGGCGCCGGGACTTTCTTGATTATGACTATATTGGCGCCAGCTGGCCCCAGTTCACCGACGGGCATGATGTCGGCAATGGCGGCTTTTCCCTGCGCAGCCGTCGCCTGATGGAACTTTGCCGCGATCCCGCCTTTCGCGCGCATCATCCTGAAGATGTCGCGATCGGGCGGATCAACCGGACCTGGCTGGAAAGCCGGGGGATGCGCTTTGCCCCGCGCGAACTGGCCGATCTCTTCTCGGCGGAGCGGGCAGGGGACGTGTCGCGCAGCTTCGGCTATCATGGTGCCTGGCTCATGCCCCGCGCGATCGGCGTGGAGGCATTCTGGGCGCTGTATCGCGGTCTGGACGATCAGGGTACGATCCGGCATGACTTTTCTGCCATTTTGAAGCAGATCGGCAGGGGGCGAGGATCGATGGGACGGGTCTTGCGCCTGTTTCTGAACCAGATGGCCCATCGGGTCGGACGGTGATCCTTTCTCGCCATATATCGTCCACCAGATAGGGACCGCCGCGCTTGACCAATATCTTTCCTGGCCTGCCTCTGATCGAATCCCCGATCTTTCCAGCGCTCAAGGCGAATTGGGGGCTGAGCGCAGAAGAAGAGCGGATCGCGACCAGCCTCTATGACAAGGGCTATGCCGTCTTCGATTTCCCTGACATCGCATTGGATGATCGTATCGCCCGCATCCAGCAGCATCTGGGACCGCGCTATGGCGTCGATTTTTCCGACGCCACCGCGGACAAAAGCTGTGGCGAACGCCGGATCCAGGACGCGTGGATGTTCGATGATGATGTGCGCGCCATCGCCGCCAACCAGGCCGTCATCGACCTGCTGGGCAAGCTTTACGGTCGCACCGCCTTTCCCTTCCAAACGCTGAATTTCCCGGTCGGGACGCAGCAGGAAGCGCATTCGGATTCGGTCCATTTCTCCAGTCTGCCCGAACGTTTCATGTGCGGCGTATGGCTGGCGATGGAAGATGTCGGCCCAGATGCGGGACCACTCTTCTATTATCCCGGATCGCATCATTGGCCGATCATGACGAACGCGCTGATCGGACGCCAGGGCTATGGCAGCGCGCTGGAATTGGCGCAGGATCCCTATGGTCCCGCCTGGCGCGCGCTATGCGATGTCCACGGCGCGCAACCCGAAACCTTCCTCGCGCGCAAGGGGCAGGCTTTGATCTGGTGCGCGAACCTGCTGCACGGCGGCAGCCATCAGAATAATCCGATGCTGACCCGCTGGTCGCAGGTCACCCATTATTATTTCGACGACTGCATCTATTATACCCCGGCTTTTTCGGACGAGGCGATCGGCAAACTTGCCATGCGCGATCTGGTCGCCATCAGCGACGGCCAACCGCGGCCCAACCAATATCTGGGGGAGGTGGTGAAAAACCCGGAAAACGCCGATAGCAAAAGCCCATCCTGGCGCCGTCGGCTGAAAGCCTATGCCAACAAAACACTTTAGTCTTCGGCCAATGGGCTGATCCAGTGGCTGCACATATTTGACCATTGGCGGCGATAGCGGCATTCATGGCAGAGCATCTATCCAGACCTGGCTATAACATATGCGGTGCATAATATATTTGCAAAAAACGCTTTAAACATCTGTCATAAAATTCGGTATATTCGGAAATTTAGGAAGATAAATGGAAAATAATTCCAAAGTAGGGTGCCACTATTTTTTTGGTAATTCTCCATTGAACTTTTGGAGTAACTTAGATATAGAAACTATAAAAAATGGTATAAATTACGTAAAATCGTCTGGATTTACATCAATATTCATTTTAGTACCTTGGGCTGAATTTGTCAGTGACAATAATAACGAAATAGCTGTCCAAAGCTATTGTGCCGAAAATTATCGCGCTATTGTGCAACAATGTTTGTTCGCGGGTTTGGATATTCATGTTCGCGTCGGCTATCTCTGGGAAGCAAGAGCGGCAGGATCATCGACTTTTAAGCGTTATGGAGATTTATTCTCCAACTCCCTGCATCAGGCCAGCCTAGCCACGCTGTGCCGTTTCCTTCGTGACGTCGAACATGAAATCGGCGGGAACATCAAATATTTCTTCTCATGGGAAGACGCCTATTGGCCCATGTTCTCGCACTGGCGGTCGCGTAGTCTGGAAGACCGGCGCCATCTGGCCGAGGTGACGGGGTTCAAGGCGTTTCTGCGCCTTCAGGGGATATGGGTCGATGACAATTCCCTCATTCCGCGTGAAGAAGAACCAAATTTCATAAGTTTTTGCCAATTCTACGACGCCATCATCTTGTCCAATATCCTGAAGATCATGCATGGCGAATTAGGTGAAATCGGCATGGAGTATAGAATTGACAGCGATTTCGTAGAAAATGACGGTGCTTATAAAAAGCATTTTCACTGGCCTTTATGTCACCCATGGGTGACCCAGAAATATGTCTATTATCACCCGAATGTCTTTGGTTTTTCGGAAAATCAATTGACGGCGGAAGAAAGTCATGAGCGCCTGAGAGCGGTTTTGCGGACGGCCGCGCCGCGCCTGAACGACAGTGAAAGGCCGCTCGTCCTGGATCAATTCAACTTCATCGATAATACCGAAGTGGGATGGGCCACTACGGGCAACGAGCAAATCGCCGAATTCATGCGCCTTGCCGCTCAGGAAAGCCGCGATCGCGGGGTGGAAGTGGCTCTATGGACGACGATCGACTGGCCCCGGGACGTCATATTCAACGGCTCTTTCAAGCTGGGCTTGGAAGGCTGGGCCGCTAGCGGTCCGGATCCAAGAGCGGAATATGCGGATGGCGAAGGCGTCGTGCTCGATAGCGGTGCGTTCATCGCGCAAAATCCACCTTTATCTTTTCCCAAGGACAAAGGCTTTCACGTGTACGTGGAACTATTCTGCAGAGCAGATCAGTCTATATTATCCGTTCAGACAAGTCATGATCATATCGAGAAAATATCTTTGCCGGAAGGATATCATAAGCTCGATCTCAGACTTGAAGTCTATAACGAATTCATCAAGCTGGGTTGCGAATCCGGGTCTATATTCATCAAAAATATTAAAATGTACGATCGATATTATTCTCAGGGTGGCCGCATTTCGGAAGATGATGAAGGGCCAACATTCGGCTATTTCAAGAAACATTTCCTCGAACAATAATCTGTTCACCATCCATAATGGCAGGCTCCTGGTCGAGCCTGCCATTATGCGTATAAGCTTATAAAAGGCGCAGATTGACCGGCGCCGCGCCGGGGAAGACCTTGCCCATCTGGCCCGCGTTCAGACCGAATTGCTGCATCGCCAGTCCGCCGATCAGGCCGCGATAGTCGGTCAGTACCGGCAGGTCGCGCCCGTCGTTCAGGGTCTGGGGCGACAGGGCGACCTGCTCGCCCGCCATGCGCCCGCCCGCAACACCGCCGCCCAGCACCCAATAGATGCTGCCATGGCCATGATCGGTCCCCTTCGCGCCATTTTCGCGAAAGGTGCGGCCGAATTCGGACACTACGACCACCGTCGTCGTCCGCCAGGCTTCAGGCCCGATCGCATCGGCAAAGGCGACCAGCCCCTGTCCCAGATCGCCGATCCTGCTGGCCAGCGCGCCGGTCAGCCCGCCCTGATTGACATGGGTGTCCCATCCGCCGACATCGACGAAGGCCAGATTATAATGGCTCTGCATCAGCGTGCCGATGCGTTGCGCCGCCAGCTGAAACCCCTTGCTCGTCACCGCGCCACGGCCAGACGCCTTCATTTCCTCGTCCAGCGTCTGGAAGGCCATGTCGCGGACCTGGAAGCCTTCCTTCACGGACTGGGCCAGTCCTGCATGGCTCTGATACATGCTTTCGATCAGCTGCGCCTGCCGCGGATTGACCGGCTTGCCGACATTGGCGAGCGCCAGATTGGGAATGGGGCTGCCGCTGCCGCGAAAGCAGAGCGGCAACTGGTCGGTAAAGGCGATCGACGTGCCCTGTCGTCCCGTCACGCCGGCCAGGCGCGCCATAAATCCTGACGTATAGTCGCGCCGTTGACCGACCGGCTGCCCCATTTCGATCGTGTCCTGGGTTTCGAAATGGCTGCGGCTCACGTCATTGGTGCCGGCAAAGGGGATGAAGGCGATCTGTTTCTTCTGCCAGAGGGGCAGGATGCTCTGCCTGAGCGCCGGGTGCAGGCTCCATTCGCTGTCCAGCGGGATGGGCGTTTTGGCATCATGCGGATCGGGCTTGCCAAGGCCGATGGTGGGGCGCGCCTCATAATAGAAATCGGTGCCGGTCGGGATGACGACGTTAAGCGCGTCATAGGCGCCGCGCAGGAACACGACGAGCAGC